>NZ_JBPZHA010000037.1:0-1026 GCF_051857515.1 Hydrogenophaga sedimenti | reverse complement strand
CCGGTCACGTCCGTCGTGCGGAAGTAGAACTGCGGGCGGTAGTTGTTGAAGAACGGCGTGTGACGGCCACCTTCGTCCTTGGACAGCACATACACCTCACCGGTGAAGTGCGTGTGCGGCTTGATGGAGCCGGGCTTGCACAGCACCTGGCCGCGCTGCACTTCTTCGCGCTTGGTGCCGCGCAGCAGGATACCGACGTTGTCGCCAGCCTGGCCCTGGTCCAGCAGCTTGCGGAACATTTCCACGCCGGTGCAGGTGGTCTTCTGGGTGGCAGCGATACCGACGATTTCGATTTCTTCGCCGACCTTGACGATGCCGCGCTCGATACGGCCGGTCACCACGGTGCCGCGACCGGAGATGGAGAACACGTCTTCCACGGGCATCAGGAAGGCGCCGTCAACGGCACGTTCCGGGGTGGGGATGTAGCTGTCCAGCGCATCGGCCAGGCGCATGATGGCCTGCTCGCCCAGGTCGCCCTTGTCGCCTTCGAGGGCCAGCTTGGCCGAACCCTTGACGATGGGGGTGTCGTCGCCGGGGAAGTCGTACTTGGAGAGCAGCTCGCGCACTTCCATTTCGACCAGTTCCAGCAGTTCGGCGTCGTCCACCATGTCGCACTTGTTCAGGAACACGATGATGTAAGGCACGCCCACCTGGCGGGCCAGCAGGATGTGTTCGCGGGTCTGGGGCATCGGGCCGTCAGCGGCCGAGCACACCAGGATGGCGCCGTCCATCTGGGCGGCACCGGTGATCATGTTCTTGACGTAGTCGGCGTGGCCGGGGCAGTCCACGTGGGCGTAGTGGCGGTTGGCCGTTTCGTATTCCACGTGCGCGGTGTTGATCGTGATGCCGCGGGCCTTTTCTTCCGGAGCCGCGTCGATCTGGTCGTAGGCCTTGGCGGCGCCACCGAACTTGGCTGCCAGCACGGTGGTGATGGCGGCCGTCAGCGTCGTCTTGCCGTGGTCCACGTGACCAATCGTGCCAACGTTCACGTGCGGCTTGGTCCGCTCAAATTTCTCTTTTGCCATT
>NZ_JBPZHA010000036.1:0-1092 GCF_051857515.1 Hydrogenophaga sedimenti | reverse complement strand
AACCCATCGGCTACATCCCGCCGGCCGAGGCTGAGGCAAACTACTGGCGGCAACTCGCCAATCAGGCCGCAACAACGGCCTGACTTAAACCAACCAGCCTCCACGATTCCCGGGGCGGTTCACTGAAGCTTTGGCCTGGCTCTTCGATTGTCTTGAGCGAGTGGAGACGTATAAACAATTCTCTGTGGACTCCCTACGCGAGGGAATCTGCGATTTCCTTCAACAGCTTGAACCCCAAGAAGTTGCAACCTTGGTGGAACGATTCAACCGTTTCATCGAAGAGCAGCCGGTTATCGAGCGTAGGCACTGTGACATCTCTACGCGGTACGCTTGGCTACTAAGACCGGCCGCGCTGGCGGTCCGTCGGTTGATGCGAGAGCGGGACCCTGCGGTCTTCAACGAAGCTGCACTAGCACTCCTGCAAAAGCTTCCGAGTGCTCAACCGTTCGACGCACTGGACGTTGACGACAAGCTGAATCTGGAGGAGCTCATTCAGGGCTGGCCTGCCCTCAATTTTGCATTGTTCTGGCACTCGATTGATGTCGCGCGTCGGAGGGTGAAAAAGAAAGAGGCGCGCGTCACGGATTGGTGGCATGTACAAATTTGGCGTTCATTTGTTTCGTTCACCTCCTCCGACTTCGACGCGGCGCTGGATTGCGTGTCATCTCGTGGCTTGCTGGATGACAAGCTCGTCGCGTTGTCGCTCGCTTTCCGACTGTATGTGGATTCGGGCCGGCCGACTGCATTTCGCAAACGGATCAAAGCAGCATGCAAGGGAGTGGTTTCCCTTGAAGAACGGCTACAGGTGCTTTTGCATCCTCCGCGTCAATCGCCGGAGGCTGAAAAGCTACGTCGAATGAACAGGTCCTGGTCGCAACAGAGCAAGGCTCAATCGGAAAGGCAAGACAAGATCCGTGAGGATTGGCGTACGTACCTACGTGCCAATGTTGGCTTGATTCGTGACCCAGGCCTAGGGATGGTGTTCAAAACACGTTTAGCGCCAGCCGATAGCGGGCGGCTTGCCACGACATGAAACAGCGCGACTCGGAATCAGCGAATTCAACGCAGTTTCTGCGTTTGCACCGCCCGTTT
>NZ_JBPZHA010000035.1:0-1174 GCF_051857515.1 Hydrogenophaga sedimenti | reverse complement strand
GGCTGCGCTGAACAAGTAGCCGAATTGAGTGGCCCGCTGCGCAAAGGGTTGCCGACGCGGGCAAGCGGCGCGATTCGACCGCGTTCGCTGGACATACCAGCCGTGCTCGCGCACCCACCGTGCGCAACGGACGCACTCATACCGCGAGGCGCTGACGCGCCAGGTAGATGTTGGCCAGACCCAGCACCACGAACGAGCGCGTGGCGTTCTTGGCCAGGCCCCGGTAGCGCACCTTGGCAAAGCCCCAGAGCCGTTTGACCACAGCGAAGACGTGTTCGACCCGGGCGCGGACCTTGGACTTGTTGTGGTTTCTGGAGCGCTCGGCCTCGTCGATATCGCCACCCCTGCGCACGCGCTGGTTGGTGAAGTCCTTGGCCTTGGGGGCCTTCGATTCGATCAATGACTTCTGGCTGGCGTAGGCACTGTCGCCATACACACGCTGCTCATTGCCGTGCAGCAGATCGGGCAGCGGGTGCTTGTCGTGCACGTTGGCTGCTGTCACCACAGCGCTGTGCGCCAGCCCGGTGCGGCTGTCCACGCCGATGTGCATCTTCATCCCGAAATACCACTGCTGGCCCTTGCGCGTCTGGTGCATCTCGGGGTCGCGCTGCTTGTCCGCGTTCTTGGTGGAACTGGGCGCGCCGATGATGGTGGCGTCCACGATGGTGCCGGTGCCCACCTTCAAGCCTCGCGCCTGCAGCACCTCCCCCACTTTGGCAAACAATGCCTCGCCCAGTTTGTGCTGCTCCAGCAGGCGGCGAAACTTCAACAGCGTGGTCCCGTCAGGCACACGCTCCCGCCCCAGATCGATGCCCACAAAGCGGCGCAGCGCCGTGCTGTCGAGCAGGGCCTCTTCGCAGGCTTCATCGGCCAGGTTGAACCAGTGCTGCACGAAGTACATCCGCAGCATGCGTTCGAGCCCGATCGGTGGGCGCCCGTTGCCGGCTTTGGGGTAGTGAGGTTCGATGACCGAGCACAGCGCCTGCCACGGCACGATCTGTTCCATCGTCGCCAGGAACGCATCGCGCTTGGTCGGCTTACGGTAGGGCTCGAATCCGTCGCCTTGATCGGCTGCCATCGCCAGGGTCAGTTGCTTCATCTTCACCTTCTTGTCTCGGGTGCATCAATACATGCAAACCTCGCGCCACCCCTGGACTTGTTCAGCGTAGCCCTA
>NZ_JBPZHA010000034.1:0-1191 GCF_051857515.1 Hydrogenophaga sedimenti | reverse complement strand
GGATGGTGTTCAAAACACGTTTAGCGCCAGCCGATAGCGGGCGGCTTGCCACGACATGAAACAGCGCGACTCGGAATCAGCGAATTCAACGCAGTTTCTGCGTTTGCACCGCCCGTTTTCGGTCCGCTGGTGGCGCTTGGGCCGCGTGCAGACGCACTCATGCCTGCAACCCCTGCAACAGTCGGCGCCGCACCATCCACAGATTGGAGAGCGCAAACAGCGTATGCAACTGCGCTGTGTTCTTGGCCAGTCCGCGATAGCGAACCTTCACGTGCCCGAATTGGCGCTTGATGACCCGGAACGGATGTTCCACCTTGGCGCGGATGCAGGCCTTGACGTGCTCAAGCTGGTCGAGCACCGCGCCCATGGGGTTGTCCTTGTTCAGCGCTCGGCGTTTGCCGGGGCGCATGGCCACGTGCCAGTTGACTCGGATGCCTTGAACCTCTTCTCGCTTGGCCACACCCTGATAGCCCGCATCGGCGAACACGTCTGTTTCTTCGCCGTGGACCAACGCGCTGGCCTGCGTCACATCATTGACGTTGGCCGCTGTTCCGACCACGGTGTGCACCAACCCGGAATCGGCATCCACGCCGATATGGCACTTCATGCCGAAATGCCACTGATTGCCCTTCTTGGTCTGATGCATCTCGGGGTCACGCTCGCCGCCCTGGTTCTTGGTCGAACTGGGCGCGGCTATCAAGGTGGCGTCCACCACCGTGCCCTGCTTGAGCATCAAGCCTTTGTCGGCCAGCGTGGCGTTGACCACGGCCAGCATCTGGGGCGCCAACTGGTGCTCTTCGAGCAGATGGCGAAAGCGCAGGATGCTGACCCGGTCGGGGATGCGCTCGACACTGGAGAGCCCAGCAAACTCGCGATACAGCGTCGTCTCGAACAAGGCCTCTTCCATGGCCAGGTCGCTCAACCCAAACCATTGTTGAAGGAAGTGAATGCGCAGCATGGTCACCAGTTCAAAAGGCGGGCGCCCGGTCTTGGCCCGTGGTGCATGCGGCTCAATCAGCGACAGCAAGTCGGTCCACGGGACCACCAGATTCATCTCGTCCAGAAACACCGCTTTGCGCGTGCGCCGCGTACTCAGATTCAGGCCAAGTTCTCGTTGGGTCATCACGCCATTGTTCCTGTCGTGCCTCGCTCATGCCATTCGGGCTTGACCGGGGGTTTTGAACACCATCC
>NZ_JBPZHA010000033.1:0-1321 GCF_051857515.1 Hydrogenophaga sedimenti | reverse complement strand
GAAAACGGGCGGTGCAAACGCAGAAACTGCGTTGAATTCGCTGATTCCGAGTCGCGCTGTTTCATGTCGTGGCAAGCCGCCCGCTATCGGCTGGCGCTAAACGTGTTTTGAACACCATCCTTAACTCCGTCAATCACTCTGAAGTCCCCTCGAATTTCTGAGCCAGTCAGAAGTAGAGGTTGGGGAACAGTTTGACTCGGTACTCGACCGGAGGAATTCGGCCGAGAGCTTCATGGGGACGGTGGTGGTTGTATCGGTGCAGCCAATCGGCCGTCATGTCGCGCACCTCCTGCAGTGACTCGAAGACGTAGCAGTCCAGCACCTCGGTGCGGTAGGTCTTGTTGAATCGTTCGACATAGGCGTTCTGCGTGGGCTTGCCGGGCTGAATGTGATTGAGCGCGATGCCTTTGGACTGCGCCCATTGGGCCAAAGCATGGGCGATGAACTCCGGGCCGTTGTCCAGGCGAATCGACAGCGGCGCACCACGCACTTCCACCAGCTCGTTCAAGGCCCGGATGACACGCGCAGCCGGCAGGCTGGTGTCGACCTCGATGCGCAAGCCCTCGCGGTTGAATTCGTCGATGACGTTGAAGGTCCTGAACCGCCTGCCGGACCACAACGCATCGGACATGAAGTCGCAGCTCCAGCCGCGGTTGGGTTGGCCGGCAGCGTGCAGGGGCTGTTTGATACGCGCAGGCAGCCGCTTCTTGCCGCGTCGTGGCAGGTTCAGCCGCAGCTCGCAGTACACGCGCCAGAGCACCGTCTTGCCCCAGGGCTTACCTTGGTGGCGGGCGCTGTCGTACAGCAGGCCAAAGCCGTGGCGTGGGTTGAGCGCCATGTGCGTCTGGATGAAGGTGATGACCCCGGAGTCGTCGCGTGCAGCCGGCCGGTAGCGCAACGTGGAACGGGCGATGCCGCTGGCCTGGCAGGCACGTCGCTCGCTCATGCCGTGCTCGGCCATGAGAGCTTGAACGACCATCTCGCGATGCTCCGGGGTCAGAGCTTTCGGTCAACAACGTCCTTGAGCGCGTGGTGCATCAGCGCCAGGTCGGCATACATGCGTTTGAGCTTGGCGTTCTCATCTTGCAGTTGGCGAAGCTGTGACAGGTGCGAGACCGTCATGCCCGAAAACTGGCTCTTCCACTTGTAGTACGTCGGCTCGCTGATGCCGTGCTTCCTGCACGTCTCGCCGACCTTGGTGAACCGCCCCGGGAATCGTGGAGGCTGGTTGGTTTAAGTCAGGCCGTTGTTGCGGCCTGATTGGCGAGTTGCCGCCAGTAGTTTGCCTCAGCCTCGGCCGGCGGGATGTAGCCGATGGGTT
>NZ_JBPZHA010000032.1:0-1321 GCF_051857515.1 Hydrogenophaga sedimenti | reverse complement strand
TGAACCGCCCCGGGAATCGTGGAGGCTGGTTGGTTTAAGTCAGGCCGTTGTTGCGGCCTGATTGGCGAGTTGCCGCCAGTAGTTTGCCTCAGCCTCGGCCGGCGGGATGTAGCCGATGGGTTCGAGCAGCCTGTGGTGGTTGAACCATGACACCCATTCGAGGGTGGCCAGCTCCACCGATTCCTTGGTCTTCCACGGTGCTCGCCGGTGGATCAATTCGGCCTTGTACAGCCCGTTGATCGTCTCGGCCAGCGCGTTGTCGTAGCTGTCACCTTTGCTGCCCACCGAGGGCTCGATGCCGGCCTCGGCCAGTCGCTCGGTGTAGCGGATGCTGACGTATTGCGACCCCCTGTCGGAGTGGCAAACCAGGCTGCCGTCGCGCTCGGGCTGGCGTGCGTACAGCGCCTGCTCCATGGCATCAAGCACGAAGTCCGTGCGCATCGAGCTGCTCACCCGCCAGCCCACGATGCGCCGGGCGTACACGTCGATCACAAAGGCCACGTACAGCCAGCCTTGCCAGGTCGAGACGTAGGTGAAGTCCGAGACCCAGAGCTGGTTGGGCCGGTCTGCTCTGAACACACGGTTGACCCGGTCCAGCGGGCACGGTGCCCGGCCATCGCTGATGGTGGTACGCACCACCTTGCCGCGGCGCACGCCCTGTAAGCCCAGGCGCCGCATCAGGCGTTCGACCGTGCAGCGCGCAATGGCGATGCCTTCGCGGTTGAGCTGCTTCCAGACCTTGTCGGCGCCGTAGACCTGCATGTTGGCGTGCCACACGCGCTGGATGTGCAGCATCAGGGCATCGTCGCGTTGAGCTCTGGCGCAGCGTCGCTCGGGGTTGCGCTGTGCGCAGGCGTGGCGCCAATAGCCTGACGGGGCGATCTGCAACACCTTGCAGATCGACTCGACCCCGTAGGCCTTTCGATGCTGGTCGATGAAGCCCTTCAGGACTTCAGACGGCGGTCGAGCTCCGCCTGGGCGAAAAACGCGCTGGCCAGCTTCAAGATCTCGTTGGCCTTGCGCAGCTCCTTGTTCTCGCGTTCGAGTTCCTTGAGACGCTGCAGCTCGGAAGTAGTGACGCCCTCGCGCAGGCCGCTGTCGACCTCGTGGCGCTTGACCCAGGTGTGCAGGGTCTGCGGCACACAACCGATCTTGGGTGCGATCGAATCAATGGCGGCCCACAACGACGGGTACTCGCCCCGGTGCTCCAGGACCATGCGAACGGCACGCTCGCGCACTTCTGGTGAAAACTGGTTCGACTTCTTGCTCATGGCTCTATCCTCTCAGGGAAAAGAGCCTCCTCAAAACCCGGGGCGGTTCA
>NZ_JBPZHA010000031.1:0-1639 GCF_051857515.1 Hydrogenophaga sedimenti | reverse complement strand
TAGTCGACCCTGAAGAATCCGTGGAACCCGCATGAATGCTGGCTTTGTGGGTGATGCCGGGGTCTCAGAACTCCCAGTTTGATTTCCAATAGGGGCTGTTTTCTGGGAGTTCTGCCGTGCTGTTTGCCTGCCCCGCCACCGACGATTTCTTTCGCTCGCGCATCGATCACATGATCGACCTGCGCCATCCGCTGGCCGTGCTGGCCTCGCGCATGCCTTGGCAGGAGATCGAAGCGCGTGTGGCCCAGGTGTTTTCTCGCAAAGGCCGCGCCGGTGTGGCCATGCCCGACCTGGATCTTTTCGGTGAACAGTCGCAGCGTGTGGCCGTTGCCAGCAACGCCGGACGGCCTCGCGTGCCGCTGCGAATCATGATCGCGTTGCTGTACCTCAAGCACGCCTTCAACGAATCCGACGAGGGCATGGTGGCTCGCTGGGCCGACACCCCGCGCTGGCAGTTCTTCTCGGGCTGCGCATACTACGAAGACCGCCCGCCCTGCGACGCCACCACGCTGGTCAAGTTCCGCCAGTTGCTGGGCGAAGAAGGTGTGGAGGAGTTGCTGGCGCAGACCATCAACGTGGCCGTCGATCTCAAGCTGATCAAGCCGCAGGAGCTGACCCGGGTGATCGTGGACAGCACGGTGCAGCACAAGGCGATTGCCCACCCCACCGACAGCCGTTTGCTGGAGACTGCTCGCACCAAGCTGGTGGAAGCGGCCAAGGAGGTGGGGATCGATCTGAAGCAGACGTTTGCCAAGGAGGGCAAGGACCTCACCCGCAAGGCTGGTCGCTATGCCCATGCCCGCCAGTTCAAGCGCATGCGCCGGGCCATCAAGCGCCAGCGCACCATCGTCGGGCGGCTGCAACGTGAGGTGGACCGCAAGGCCAGCGCCATCGGCGCAGCGGTGCGGCAGGCGCTGGGTGAGGCCCTGAACAAAGCCCGGCGCATCGTGGCCCAGAGCGGCCAGCGCAAGGCCCCCGACGGACAGCCCAAGCTCTACGCCTGGCATGCGAGCGAGGTGGACTGCATCAGCAAAGGCAAGGCCCGAACGCCCTACGAGTTCGGCGTGAAGGTTGGCATTGCCAGCACATTGCAGGGCAACCTGATCGTGGGTGCCCGGGCGTTCCACGGCAACCCGTACGACGGCCACACCCTCCATGAGCAACTGGAGCAGGCCACGATCCTGATGCAGGACAGCGCGGTCAAGCCTGCGACGGCGTTTGTGGATCTGGGCTACCGGGGTGTGGATGCAGAGACCCCGGATGTGCACATCGTGCACCGAGGCAAGACCAAGCGGATCAGCGAGCAAGACAAAAAGCTGCTCAAACGGCGCCAGGCGATCGAACCGATCATTGGCCACCTCAAGACCGATCACCGCATGGACCGCTGCCACCTCAAGGGCGAAACCGGCGACCGGCTGCACGCGGTGCTGTGCGCCGCCGGCTACAACATCCGCTGGCTGCTGCGCATGATCGTCAGGAAGGGGGTGACCTTCTTGCGCCAGCTTTATTTGCGCCTGTGCATGGTGGCGGGCGTGTCGCCGAACTGGCAAGACGAGCTGGGTACTTTGCTCACTCGCACACTCACCGGCTCAGTCCAGCGCACCGTCGGCGCTCGCATTTGAATAAATCAGGGTCGACT
>NZ_JBPZHA010000030.1:0-2663 GCF_051857515.1 Hydrogenophaga sedimenti | reverse complement strand
GAAAACGGGCGGTGCAAACGCAGAAACTGCGTTGAATTCGCTGATTCCGAGTCGCGCTGTTTCATGTCGTGGCAAGCCGCCCGCTATCGGCTGGCGCTAAACGTGTTTTGAACACCATCCCTATCAAAATAAAGCACCACCAAAAAACAAAATCCCAAAAGGCAAAAAGGGAGGAAAAATGCTCAAAATCATTATTGCACTCACAGCCACACTATCCGTATCCGGATGTTTATTTGATAGCCCTGGCCAGCAATGCCTAAATTCCTTCAAACAGACACTCAAAGATCCCAATTCTGGAAAGGTCCTGGAATTCAATGAATCAAAATTAACTTATTCCGCAACCAATTCCTACGGTGCACGACTGCAGGGCAATGCGTTGTGCGCCGAAGAAAACGGCAAATGGGTTAGAGATTTATTCAACGAAGAAATTGCGATTTTGAACAGAATGGCAGAAAAACTCGAAGCATCCAACAATTGCCGAAGAGCCGGAGGATCACGCGAAGACTGTGCCGGCGACAGCGCAGCACTGAAATACGGCAACTCCGACCAAAACGAGCTCAAAGAAGAAGTCCGCAGAGAGCTTGGATTCAATTGACATTGACTTGTGGATTTGGGGTCATGTCCAGACCAGCATCGGGGCCTCGGAACAGCATCCAAAGGCATTGAGGTCTTGCCTTCTGCCTATAGGCGGCCGGCAAACCTCCCGCCCCCACTCGCCCCAATCACCAACCGCTGCGTCGCCCGCGTAGCCCCCACATAGAACAGCCGCGCTTCCTCGCGCTCGTCTTCGCCCTCGGCGGGCATGCGCCCGGCGCCGACCAGCGCCACCACCGGGAACTCCAGCCCTTTGCTGACGTGCAGCGTCATCACCTTGATGCTGTCGTGTGCGGGGTCGAACACGCTGGATGAGTTGCGGCGCAGCTGGTGCGGCAGCTTGCGCTTGCGCAGGAATTCGGCACACATGTCCATTTCGCTGTGGTGGCGGCAGAGGATGGCCATGTCGGCCCAGGCGTGGCCTTCGCGGTGGGCGGAGGCCAGCAGTTCGGCCACCTGGGCCACCTCTTCGCGCAGGGTGGGCAGGCGCACGATGAGCGGTGCCTCGCCGTCGCGCCCGCAGCTCACGGGCTTGAGCAGGGGCACGCCGTCGTCGTCCTTGTCTTCGGCGGTCAATAGATCAGCGGCGACCAGGCTGGCCGTTTGCAGGATCTGCCGCGTGTTGCGGTAGTTGATCTTGAGGATGGTGGTGCGCCCCTGCGCCTGGATGCCCACGCTCTTGAAACTGAAGTTTTTGCTCTTCTGCGTGCGTTCGTAGATGCTCTGCGCGTCGTCGTACAGCACGAGCAGGCTGTTGGTGGCGGGGTCCACCATCTGCACCACCAGGCGCAGCCATTCGGGCGCGAAGTCGTGGCCTTCGTCAATGAGCACGGCCTGGTATTGCCCGCTGGGGATCTGGCGGCGGTCCACGCCGGTGATGACGCGCTGGACCATGTCGGCAAAAAAGGCGTCCCAAGACAGGTTCTGCGGGGGCAGGTCTTGCCCGTACGCCACCAGTTGCTGACGACACCATTTGTGAAAGTGCACGGCGTGCACGCGGTCGGCAATGCCTTTGGCGGCCATCACACGCGCAATCTGCCGGGCCAGCGGCTCGTTGAAGCAGAGGATGAGGATGGGTTTGCTGGCGGCGGCGTCCTTGGCGTTGACGGCCTTGGCCAGGTGTTCGGCGCGATAACCCAGCAGCATGGTCTTGCCCGAACCGGCCACGCCGTGGATGACGCGGTGGCCGTCGCCCAGGCTGCGGGCCAGCTGCTCCTGCTGCAGGTCCATCACCCGCATGATGCTGGGCAGTTCGGCGGCTTCGTCAGCGTCGTCAAATAGCTCGCCGCTCACCTGCACGCGCACCTCGGGGAACATGATCCAGCGCACCCGGTCCATCTGCGGCAGCGACATGACGCCGCCCATCATGAAGGGGAACATGTCCCACAGGCGGCTTTGCAGCGCCTCGGGCTCCACCTGTTCGCCCATCTCGTCCTGGCAGATGACGCGGTGCGGTTCGATGGCGTGGGCGAGTTCGGCCTTGTCGAACTGGGCGCGGGTGATGTTGGGCAGCACCACGCCGTAGCTCCACGGAAAGGCCAGCTTGCCCTGGTGCCGGCCTTCGGGCTGCACCAGCTGCGGGTCGCGCTCCAGCGCGTTGACCACCTGGTGCGCATACTGCCGGGCTTGCTCCAGCGGGTTGGGAATGGTCTTGGGGCCGAGCTCGCCATGGATGTCCCAGGTCTGCTTGTTGGCCTGGATGAGGGTGGAGAGCCGGAAGTCCTTGACCTCCAGGATCAGGATGCCCCGGCGCGGGTGCATGACGACAAAGTCCGGGTGCTGGTGCCGGGGGCCGACGGCCACGTCGTACCAGAGCAGGTAGTCGGCGTCGAGCTTCTGTTCAAGCCGCTCGGCGGTGCGGCGTTCGCCGGGCGTCATGCGTGCAACGCATGCGCCCAGGGCGGGTATCAGTGTGGCCATCTGACTTGTATGAATATGTTTCCCTGAGGGATGGTGTTCAAAACCCCCGGTCAAGCCCGAATGGCATGAGCGAGGCACGACAGGAACAATGGCGTGATGACCCAACGAGAACTTGGCCTGAATCTGAGTACGCGGCGCACGCGCAAAGC